>NZ_JBBPCN010000003.1:0-15029 GCF_038069675.1 Rhodococcoides navarretei | reverse complement strand
AACAAAGATTGATTTTAAAAAGCTTCTTGATGCACCAAGCAATGGTGAACCACGTACTGGCCTTTCAATGGGTGAGCACCAAGCAATCACTGCATTAGAATGGGGTATCACTCGTGAAGCACAAGACGAGCTAGCTGCAAGCAGCCATCAAAAACTTGCTGCTGCTTATGAGCGTGGTTTCTTTGATGACTTAATGACTCCATTCTTAGGTCTTAACTGTGACAACTTACGTCCTACAGTACAGTTGAAAAACTTGCTAAATTAAAACCAGTTTTCGGTAAAGGCGAAACTGCAACAATGACAGCGGGTAACTCAACTCCGTTGACTGATGGTGCTTCTGTGGTATTGCTTGCTTCTGAAGTAATGGGCAAAAGAAAACGGACATGAAGTTTTAGCTTATCTTTCTTTCTCTGAAACAGCAGCTGTTGACTTCATTGGTAAGAACGGTCCTAAAGAAGGCTTATTGATGGCTCCTGCTTATGCAGTACCTCGTATGCTTAGGCGTGCGCCAACCTTGCAGCTTCACAGTACTTCGATTTCTACGAAATCCATGAAGCATTTGCATCTCAAGTACTCTCTACCTTAAAAGCTTGGGAAGATGAAAAATTCTGTAAAGAACGTCTTGGCTTAGATGCACCATTGGGTTCAATTGACCGCTCTAAACTGAACGTAAATGGTTCGCATACTTTAGGTGCAGGTCACCCATTTGCTGCAACTGGTGGTCGTATCTTGGAGCTACTGCAGCTAAATTAATTAATGAAAAAGGTTCAGGCTCGCGCATTAATCTCTGATCTGTACAAACAGCAGGCGGTGAAGGTGTGGTTGCGATTGTAGAAAAATAATTTCTATTTATCGACCAAAAAACATAAGCACCCATCTGGGTGCTTATTTCATTTCAATATATTAGCTTAATGAAGTGATGCTGCTTTAGCATTTGGGAAAAACTTATCTTCAATATGGTCATAGCACCACTGGGAAATAAAGGTATAAACCAAAATACATAAGGTTAAGCCAATATCTAAAAATAAATGCATCAATCACAGTCATCTGCATCATATATGCAATCATTGGAACAGTCGCAATCAGCAAACCACCCTCAAAACCAATCGCATGTAAAATCCGCACAGGGATCGTTCTTTCCCAATTAAATTTATGTTCTACTTTTTTCGAAATAGTGGTTAAAAATCATATTCCAGAAAACTGAAACCACTGCCATAAACACACCAAGTGTTCCGGTCACTTCCACATCGGCATGTCAAAAATAAAACTTAATGCAATCGCAATGACTGACCAACAAAATTCTCTTCATAACTGATTGCATGAATGAGTCTTCTCTTGGAAATCAACATTTTTAAATACTCAATAATAACTTGGATAATGTGCATTTTATTTTTATAATTTTGATTAATCCAATCAGGTTCTTTCAATTTTTTTGACAGATGAATATTAATCAAGAACAACTTTTCATGTTCCAAGCCGTTATGGAAACAGGTTCATTTTCAGCAGCAGCAAGGAAACTCGGTAAAGTCCCCTCTGCTGTGAGTATGTCGATTGCTAATTTAGAAATTGATCTGAACCTGACTTTATTTGAACGTAAAGGCCGCGCAAACCTACTCCTACAGCTGAAGCACGAGTGCTATATGAAAAAACGGCGCAACTATTGATTGAAATGAATCAATGGAAACAGCACGCGCATGCATTAAGTACTGGGCTGGAACCTAATCTTACTATTGTTGTGGTGTCTGAGCTGCTACATACCAATTGGACCGACTATGTTTGCCTGCTAGAAAGTCGCTTTCCCGATCTACAAATTAATATTGTGTCTGCCCCTCAAGAAGATGCGCTTCAAATGTTGTTAGATGGATCTGCCCAACTGGCCCTTATGTTTGAACGTGAGCATTTAGACAATAGAGAACAGTTTGTTGAACTCAAACGTGAAGCCTTAATTCCTGTTATTTCAAAAACCCATCCGCTCGCAAGCCAAGAGCATGTCTCATATGAGCAGATTTTAGGTACTAGACAAATTGTGGTGGCAAGTCGAGATGAAACATTAAAACCCGAATTATTATTTTCAAAACATTACTGGCGTACAGATAACCACCACTCTGCTTGCTTAATGATTTTACGTAATTTAGGTTGGGGTGTACTGCCACAAGAGATGTTTAAAGAAAATCCCGAGTTAAACAACAAGCTTAAAGCATTAGATGTATTTGATTTTACGCCTCGATTTGAATATTACGTTGATTTGGTCTGGAGCCGCGAAAGTGAACTCGGTGCTGCTGCACGGTTTTTGATTGACTATATTCGTAATAAGCGAATGCAACCGACTCCATAAAATCATTTCAATTTAGATGCAGAACCTAAACGTTTTTCTTTGAAACATAACAATTGATATATCGACAGTATGGATAGAGTTTGTGCTATAAAGAAAACATAAGATTTTTTATTGAAGATGTTGAATATGCAATGACTCATACAGCACTTGACCAATTAAAAACATTAACGACCGTTGTTGCTGACAGTAGCGACCTTGAAGCAATTCGTAAATTTCGTCCCTTAGATGCTACGACGAATCCTTCGTTAATTACCGCTGCGGCAGAACAACCAGAAAGTAAAGAGCTCATTGAAGATGCTTATTATCAAGCCAAAGACGAAGGCTATAAAAATGATGAACTGATTGAAAGAACCATTGATATTTTAACCGTAAAATTTGGTGTAGAAATTTTAAAACTTATTGAAGGCCGTGTTTCTACAGAAGTCGATGCTGCACTTTCATACGACACCGAAGCAACCATTCAAAAAGCACATGAATTATGTGAGCTTTATAAAGGTTATGGTATGCGATCAGTCACGTATTCTGATTAAAATTGCATCGACTTGGGAAGGTATTCAAGCGGCTAAAGTGTTAGAAGCTGAAGGTATTGCTTGTAACCTCACTCTCCTTTTCGGTTTACATCAAGCCCAAGCGTGTGCAGATGCCAAAGTTACTTTAATCTCACCTTTTGTAGGCCCGTATTTTAGACTGGTACAAAAAAGCTGAAGGTGTAGATTCTTACCCAATCGAGAAAGATCCAGGTGTGGTTTCAGTTAAGAAAATCTACACTTACTACAAGCAGCAAAATATTCCAACTCAAGTCATGGGTGCGAGCTTCCGTAGCATCGACCAAGTGCTAGGCCTTGCAGGATGTGATTTGCTTACGATCTCTCCAAGCTTGCTAACGCAGCTTGAACAAGATACGCGTACAGTCGATGCAGCACTTGATGCGAACAAAGCAAAACAGGC
The DNA here is from genome assembly GCF_038069675.1 of Rhodococcoides navarretei. Classification (NCBI taxonomy): domain Bacteria; kingdom Bacillati; phylum Actinomycetota; class Actinomycetes; order Mycobacteriales; family Nocardiaceae; genus Rhodococcoides; species Rhodococcoides navarretei. The sequence continues at coordinate 11,746 of NZ_JBBPCN010000003.1, read as the reverse complement.
AGAAGCGATTGTTAGACCAGCTCAAGATGAGCAAAGTTTTAAAGATGAACTTAACCATGACTTAATGGCATTCCAACTTTTACAAGGTGGTGTTGATGGCTTTATTAAAGCGCGAGATCAATTAAGTCTTTTATTACGTCAATCTTTTGGAATTGATGCAGAAATTAAATCTTAAAAACTGCACTTTTCATACAAAATTACCGATTTTTGTTATCATGACAAAAATCGGTTTTTTATTGGGTTTCTCGTGTTCGGCATAACAGACTTAACAACATATATTATTGGTACATTCCTAATTGTGTTATTGCCAGGGCCCAATTCTCTTTATGTGATGTCTATTGCTTCACGCTATGGTATTAAAACCGGATATATGGGGGCACTTGGTACTTTTACCGGTGACTTAATTTTAATGCTCTGTACTGTACTTGGTGCGGCTTCTTTATTAAAAGCATTCCCTTGGGTTTTTATCGTACTCAAACTCGTCGGCGCACTTTACTTGTCTTATTTAGGTTTTAAGCTTCTACAAGGCAGTATTCAGCGCTGGAAATTACGTAATCAACCCCAAGCAGAAATGGCTGATTTACCTGCTTTAGATAAAGTTCACCCTTATAAAACAGCCTTAAGTATTAGTTTACTCAACCCTAAAGCGATTTTATTTTTCCTGTCTTTCTTTGTGCAGTTTGTTGAACCGGATTATGCCTATCCAGCTTTAAGCTTTTTAATTTTAGCGGTGATTTTACAAATTATTAGCTTTAGTTATTTAACTGCGCTTATTTTCTCCGGAATTAAACTTTCAACTTTTTTCAAACAAAACCATAAAATTGCAGCAAGCGGAATTTTCTTAGTTGGCATTTTATTTTTCGGATTTGGCTTAAAGCTGGCAACTTCAACAATGTAAGCTGCCGAGTCAAGGAAGTCTGAATTTATTAGGTTGTTAAAATGCCAGCATGCCATCTGTTTTAACTTCATTGAGCACAAAAAATGTTCTTACCTGTCTTACCCCGGGTAAAGCAATAATTTTTTCACTATGAAAACGGTTAAAAGCAGCCAAATCTTTAACACGAATTTTTAGAAAGTAGTCAACTTCTCCGGCAACCAAGTAACATTCAAGAACATTCTCCAAATCACCTGCTGCTTGTTCAAATGCCTGAAAGCTATCAGGTGTCGAGCGATCCAGCACTACTCCGACCAAAACAATAGTCTCACGTTGCACCATACCCGGATTAATTCGAGCACGCACATCCAAGATGGCCCCAATCTTAAAAAGACGCTGAGTATGGTTCCAACATGACGAAGTACTAATGCCAACAAGTTTTGCCAGTTCAGCATTACTTAAACGTCCATTCTCTTGTAAACAGCGCATAATTTTCAATTCAAGAGGTGTTAAATTTTCAGCCTGCTCATCCATAAAACAATATCCCAAATTCCCCGTTTGTTATGAAATAAATAATACCATTAATGGCTATTTAAAAAATATTCTTTCATTTTAAAGTCAAAAATAGAAAGCACCTTCTTAAAAAAAATTGTTAGATTTACCTAGCTGAAAACATAGGCAGAAACATATTAATTTTTCAGGGACTTAGAACATTTAGCTATGCAAAAGATTCTTCAAGATTTCTCAATACCAGCCGTATTTGCTGGTTTTATTACCTTTCTTATTGGTATTAGTGTTTCAGCTATTTTAGTGATTCAGGCTGCTCAAGCTTTAGGTGCGTCATCTGAACAAATTACCTCATGGTTTTGGGCTTTAGGCTTAGGTATTGGTTTATCAGGACTCATCCTTTCTTGGAAATTTAAATATCCCGTAGCAACAGCTTGGTCAACAGCGGGCCTCGCTTTAATTATGGCAACAGGTAGTGGCTATAGTTTAAATGAAGCAATTGGCGCTTTTTCAGTAGGTGGTTTACTCACTGCGATTTTAGGCTTTTCAGGTATATTCCAAAAAGCGCTTTCCTATATACCACAAAGCCTAACCAGTGCCATGCTTGCCGGAGTTCTGCTTAAGTTTGGTATTTCACTTTTCGCGAGCTTGCAAAATGATTGGACATTTGTTTTATCTTTACTCGCCATTTATGTCATTACAAAAAGATTATGGCCGCGTTACAGCATTGTATTTACCGCCTTGGCAGGTATTGCCCTCTGCCCTGTTTTTTTAGACTTTCATATGCCTACTCTTGAGTGGTCCTTGGCTAAACCCGTTTGGATTAGCCCTGAATTTAGCTGGTCAGCACTTTTAGGCTTAGCATTACCACTTTTTGTGATTAGCATGGCGTCGCAATATCTACCTGGTATAGCCATGATCAAGAGTTATGGCTATAAACCGCACGTTAATCAACTAATTGGTTGGACTGGTTTAACTCAAGTTGTGCTTGCACCTTTTGGATGTTACAGCGTTAATATTGCTGCGATAAGTGCTGCCGTAAGCTTAGACGACCAAGTTCATCCTGACCCAAGCAAACGTTATATTGCGGGTATAAGCTGTGGCTTTTTTTATGTGTTGATGGGGCTATTTGCTGCAACTCTCACAAGCTTGCTGATGTCTTTTCCTCATATTTTTATTGTAGCGTTAGCAGGCATTGCCTTACTTGGTACGATTAGTCACAACATTGCGCTTGCGTTTGGTCCAGTTGAAGACCGCGAAGCGGCATTATTTACCTTTTTATGTAGTGCATCAGGTATCCAATTTTTCGGTGTTGGTTCAGCTTTCTGGGGACTGGTTGTCGGTATTGTTGTATTTATAGTCCTTAAATTTAAAGCTAAAAAATAAGGCTTAAACGAAAGAGTTTGCGCTTTATCATTTAGAGAAATTCATAAAAAATTAAGCGCAAACTCTCGTTAAATTAGTTAATTGTGTTTTTATCCCCAAAACGCTTGTCGTATTTGCGGCATTGCATTTAAGTGATTAATGATGTGCTGTGCTTCTTCTGCTTCGATTGAAGTTGCAATTAGCGTTACTTCTATTTCAACCTCTTTTTCTCCAAAAGGCGTGACATCAATATCTTTAGCAGGATAATTATGATGCTTTAAGGTTAGATTTAATTCATCCATAACGACCTTGCTCTGACTTCGGTCACATATAATGTAGATTACATGTAAAACTTCTGTGTCATCGTCTAACGGACGACGGTCAATAATATGGACAATCGGCCTTAATAGCGTATTGGCAGATAAAATAAAGGCTGTCGCCAATATTGCTTCAATAATTAAATCAGCACCCGCGGCAGCACCTACTGCCGCAGAACACCATAAAGTCGCTGCGGTATTTAAACCGTGGATGTTGCCTTCTTGGCGCATAATGACACCCGCACCCAAAAAACCAATACCCGAAACAACATAGGCAATTACCCGAACAGCTCCATCTGCTCCAGTAAGATTAATTGCAATATCTACAAAAATTGCTGCACCTACCGCAACTAGAACATTTGTTCGAAGACCAGCTGTACGTTGCCTATACTGACGTTCGAACCCAATTAACGCCCCTAAAATAAAAGCAGCCGAGAGACTAATTAAAGTATCAATAATATTTGATAAGTCTGTATGTTGTAGAAATTGCAATTTCATTTTGCACCTATTGTTTTATTGCCAGCCATAACGGCGGATATAGATTTTCTTTACCCATTGAGTAACACACATATAAGCACCTAAAATTACAGGCAAATATAAGAAATAACTTAAAGGTAAAGCTTGTAGTTTTAAATAACTTGCTAAAGGACCCATTGGTAAGAAAATCCCGATACACATAATCACCGCTGTCATTATTAATAATGGAGTCGCGGCACGACTCTGAATAAATGGAATTTGAGCTGTACGGATCATATGGACAATTAATGTCTGGGTAAGTAAACCCACCACAAACCAGCCTGATTGGAATAGCGTCTGATGTTCAGGAGTATTTGCTGAAAATACAAACCACATTAGCCCAAAAGTAATCATGTCAAAAATGGAGCTAATCGGTCCGAACACCAACATAAAGCGGCCAACTTCTTCAGGTTGCCAACGCTGTGGTTTTGCAATTAACTCTTCATCCACATTGTCAAAAGGAATCACAATTTGTGAAACATCATAAAGTAAGTTTTGAATCAGTAAGTGAATAGGCAACATGGGTAAGAAAGGAATAAAAGCACTCGCAATAAGTACCGAAAAAACGTTACCAAAATTTGAACTCGCCGTCATTTTGATATATTTCAGCATATTGGCAAAAGTTCTACGGCCTTCAATCACACCTTTTTCAAGAACCATCAGGCTTTTTTCAAGTAAGATTAAATCTGCAGACTCTTTAGCGATATCTACTGCGGTATCTACTGAAATACCAATATCGGCAGCACGTATAGCAGCGGCATCGTTAATACCGTCTCCTAAGAAACCAACCACGTGACCATTTGCTTTTAACTGCTCAACAATACGTTCTTTGTGAACCGGACTTAATTTCGCAAAAATGTGGTATTGCTCTACTGCTCTTTTGAGTTGTTGATCAGTTAAGGTTTCAATTACACCACCCAATAAAACTTGATCATAATTCAGGCCAATTTCTCGGCACACTTTTTGGGTGACAAACTCATTATCCCCAGTCAGCACTTTTACCGTTACGCCATGGGCCTGTAAACTCTGTACAGCTTCTTTGGCAGACTCTTTAGGTGGATCAAGAAAAGTAATATAACCTATTAAAATCAGATCATTTTCGTCAACAACTGAATAATTTTCCTGATGATTTTTAAACTCACGATACGCTACTGCCACCACTCTTAAACCATCTCGGTTATAGCGTTGAGTTAATGCCTCAATTGCCACTTCACGTTGCTTTGTTAAAGGCTCTACTTTGCCATTTACCTCGATATAACGGCAAACCTTTAACATTTCCTCAACTGCGCCTTTGGTAATCATACGGGCTTTTTGTTGAAGTGTTTTTACCACGACTGACATACGGCGGCGATCAAAATCAAAAGGAACTTCATCTAACTTCTTGTAACGTAACTTCTGTATTTTGATCTGTTCATCAACAGCTTCTAAAACAGCTACATCAAGCAAATTTTTTAGGCCTGTTTGATAATAACTATTTAAAAATGCCTGCATGAGTACAAAGTCTGATTTCTCGCCTTGAACATCAATATGTTGGGATAAAAAGATTTTGTCTTGAGTTAGAGTTCCAGTTTTCATCGGTACATAGAACATCCATGGCACCAAAGTTCTGTATCGCATCTAGACGTTTAACAATCACTTTCTTTTTAGATAAGAAAACCGCCCCCTTTGCCAAAGTTGAAGTCACAATCATCGGTAGCATTTCTGGAGTAAGACCAACAGCTACAGATAATGCGAATAAAAATGCTTCGGCCCAATCGCCTTTGGTGAAGCCATTAATGAAAAGTACAACAGGTGCCATCACCAACATAAAGCGAATGAGGCAACCAACTTACTTTGTTGACACCCATTTGAAATGCAGTCGTGCTCCGATCAGTAGCCGTAACACTGGTGAGCCAATGCACCGAAATATGTTTGAATACCCGTACTTAAAACCACTGCCTGAGCTGAACCAGAAACAATATTGGTCCCCATGAATACAATATTATCTAGCTCTAAAGCGCTGGTTTCTTCGAGATTTTTCTGCAACGGAAATTTCTCGACAGGCATTGATTCACCAGTCATTGCAGCTTGAGAGACAAACAAATCTTTAGCAGACAAAATTCTACAATCCGCAGGAATCATGTCACCCGCAGATAATAAAATCACATCACCCGGCACTAAATACTGAATTGGTATTTCAAATTGGTGAGTGGTTTGGTTTTTAGTATCAATGCCATAACGTTCATGCATAAGTTCTAAATCTTCTGCACTGACTTGATGGCGCAATACAGTAGCAGTATTACTCACCATTGCCTTTAAGGCATCCGCAGCTTGATTTGACTTTGCTTCTTGCCAATAACGAAGTAGTGTTGAAAGAATTACCATTACACTAATAATGGTTGAACCCGTTAGATCATCGGTAAAGAAAGCAATCAATGCCAACAGGCTAAGTAAAATATTGAACGGATTACGGTAGCAATACCAAAGGTGTTGCCACCAAGTTAATGGCTTTTCATGAGTAACTTCATTAAGTCCCACCGTCATTTGTTGGGTATGCGCTTGCTCTTCTGTAAGCCCCGTCAAATGAGTATCGAATTGTTTTAATAGATCATTCGTTTGAGTCCTTGATGCATTAAGCAAACGCTTAGATAAATTTTTGCTAATTTCTTGAGCATAACTAGATTGATGTAGCTCTTTAAAAGATCGATTACGACCGAAAAAACGCATTAAATGAAATCTTTGTAAAAATGCTGTGAAGAGTCGTTGCCAGAATTTCATCACGAAATCCTCCATTTTTTAGGCGTACAAAGCTCTCGACCTTATCGAAAATAAAGTCTTTTAAATTTTTTAATTTAGAAAGGAATAGGAGATCGTAGACTTACGATGAAGAAGAGAAAATTAGCCCAAAGCCAGACCAACGTTGACGGAATGTCACATAACTGAACATGGTCCGAATGCTCTGAATCGCATGAGACGAATTGTTTATCAAGATTAAAATCTGGTAGATATAACGGTCGTGTATGGAAGCGTATAAAAACATTGGCTTCTCCCCATTTCTAGCGAGAAACTAAACAGATAAATGCTGAAGTGAATGATTACAAATCAAGTAATTTGTATAGGTTTAATCTAATTTTTAACAAAGCTATCTCATTGCAAGATAGCCTCTCCTAAAGGTTACCTTGCTCAGTATTGGCTTTGGTTTAATTGATAATTAAACTCGGACCTCGAACAACTACCCATTTAGGATCTCCGTTAAATAAACTCGCGGCAAGTATAGGTTTTACTCTACAAGGCACAAGATTTTTTTTGTAATTTTTTATTAATTCATCAGTGACTATAAATCACAGTTCTCTAACCACCACTGTTTTGGCCATCTTGTCATGCCATCCTTGTTTTTTAGCATCAAATGCGACCCAAATAAGGCCGATACAAAATACTAAAATAGATGGAATATATCCGATATAGCGAATGAGAGATTGTACGAAAGTTAACTTATTACCTGTCTTTTCATCGAGAACTTTTAAACGCATTAGACGTTTTCCTGGTGTCCCTGCAAAGTAGATCCAACACAAAACAGTATATAAAAATGGAAATGCATAATTTACGATCATATCAAACCAATAGTTTTGCGGTTTACTACTCATACCTGTAGCAAATATGAGATCGTAATCTCCATGATAAAAGATCCATGCGGCTGGAATAATTGCTAAAAAAAGAATAAGAGTATCAATGATCATTGCGCCAAATCTTAACCAAAACCCTGCATATTCATATTTATAGGTCATGTGTTCACCTCGCTTTTGTTATTTTTTACCTAATGCCACAGTAACTAATTTATTCGTCTTTCATCGTAATTGAAATCTTTTTATTTTTAAATACTTAATGTATTTTTTAATTTCCGATTTTATTTAGAATTATAATAAGATTTTTGAAAAATAAAAGCCATATCAATTTAAGTTAAAATAATATATATCATATTGAAATATTTAAATTACACCTCATTTGTATGAGGTGAAAACTAATTATATTTATTAATTTAATCATTTATAACCAATGATTATTTCCAGAATAAAACATCAATTTTAAATTCTTTTTTTAGCAAAAAAGCTGCACAGATAAGTCCAATACCGATGATGATTAAAAACATGCTTAAACTTAATAATCCTCCCACAGCAGAGCAAAAGCCTAAAATAGCTAAAATATAAAATAAAATTACACTAATACTTGGCATTCAATTTATTCCACTACTTAAAAATAAAAGCAATTTATTCTATCGAGTCTGTAAAGGAATGCTGTTTTCAAATGTTGATTACACCCCATATTTGTATCAACTTAAAAACAATATGTTAATAATTCCTACTAAATGTAAACAACAAAAATATAAATGTGATAAATATCACATTTATATTTTATTTAACTTCAAAATAATGTTTTTCAGTAATAAGCTTTATTTTTAGATTTTTATATAATCGATCTTTTGAGTTTTCTAACGAAGGAACAACTTTTTCTGCAAACTTATCATCTGCCATGAGTCTTGCATGAGTTTTATATCCAATCACTAGCTTTTCTGGCTCTTTACCAGTTTGGCGAAATTCCTCGATAAGTTTACTGACTTTCTTTGCTGTTAAATCGGCCATATCTTACTACTTCCCCCTTACATATGATTTGGTTATACGATTTCTGTGTGACAAAAATATGAAAGGTAATTTATTGTAAAGTTCTTCTAAAAAATTAAATTTGGCATAGTCTCAACTCCCTCTTTATTAACCTCTAATAAAATCATTAAAAATCAAATATATAATTAAATACCATTTAATTTAACTACAAAGTGAATTGAATTGATTTCTACCTTTAAACAAATGTGTTAATCTTTAAGTAAGAAAAGCTTCATACATATAACAACTTGTAAATAAGAGGAATAACATTATGAATTACCAGAGCATATTATTGTACCTGTAGATGGTTCTGAGATTTCTTTGGCAGCAGCACAGACAAGCGGCCCATATCGCTAAAGCTTTTGGTAGTAAACTTACAGCAATTAGTCTGGTTGCAGTGAGACCCATTTAGTGGTGTCGATTTCTATTACATCTCTCCTGTTGTAAAAGATTATTTTGTTGAAGCGCGTGCTAATGCAGAAAAAACACTTGCGAAAGTAAAAGCCCTATGTGCTGAAGAAGGTGTCAATGCAGATACACAAATCATTCAAGGTGAAATCTCATCTGATGGCATTCTTAAAGCTGTAGAAGAGTTGGGTTCAGATCTGATTGTTATTGGTTCACATGGTCGTAAAGGTTTGCCGAAGAAAGCCTGACTTTGTGGGTGAGTATTTGCGCAGAGATGTTCTGAACAGCACTAAAATCCAAGTTTTGGTGGTAAAAGAATAATTGCTGAGTCGACTAAAAGCCTAATCCATTGATTAGGCTTTTTATCGTAAAAAATGCATAAGTTTTACACAGCTTAAAAACCGTTATACACTATTGTTCTCTTTCCCTCTATTTTGTGAGTCACGCCAATGAAGTAAGTCTTTTTTCTCATCAATTTTCTCTTTTTTGATGTGCAAAATAGACTATTCTTTAGTGACTTAGCGTCTTTATTTAAAGCTTTACACTCCTATTTTGTACATCCTGTATTTATGAGGTTCTCACGACTCAGCAGGCATGTGTAATATCACAACTCACTTTGGAGTTTCCTTTCAAAAGTGATGTTTAAAGAATTGAATTTCTCACTTGAGCATCATCAAGTATCAGCCTTAATTGGCCGCAATGGTCAAGGTAAGTCTTTACTTATGCAATTGCTTCACAAGATTTCACCCACTACAGAAATGCATATCAGTGGCCAAATAAACTGGCAAACCAAGCATGCATATTTATCTCAGCTCACTCGTCTCCAATCAGACACAATTGCAGAAGCTTTAGAGGTCAACCATCTTTACAACGCTTTTCAAAGAGTCGAACAAGGCGAAGCTCGATACGATGATTATGATTTGTTAGAAGGACATTGGGATCTTCCTAATATTTGGGAAGCTTTACTACGATCTGCTCAGCTACCAACCGATTTAGACTTTCCTGTTAAGCAGTTGAGCGAAGGCCAAAAAACCAAGTTAGCCTTATCCGCATTATTTTTAAAAACTGATCATTACCTATTACTTGATGAGCCAAGCAACCATCTCGATCAAGAAGCTAGACAGTGGCTAATTGCTCAGTTAAAGAAACATCCAGTAGGCGCTCTGATTATTAGTCATGATCTGACTTTGTTAAATGAAGTCGACCATATTTATCACTTAAATGAGCATGGCCTACAGCACACTACAGGAAATTATGAAAAATTTTATGAGCAATATCAGTTCCAAATCGAGGCTTTAGAACAGTCAGTACATCAGCATCAACGTGAAGTTAAGCACATGAAGCAAAAGCAGCATGAAGTTTTAATGAAAGCCCAAAAACGTGAACGTGCTGGCAACAAACTTCGTGACTCAAACTCGCAAGCTAAAATTTTGCTCGATTTTAAAAAAGAACAGGCTGGGCAAAGCCTAGGAGCAATTCATTCTCAACATCAGCGTCAAATCGATCAAAGCCAGCAAGACTTGAAGAGTAAAAAAGTACTTCTAGAAACTGTTAAGCCCCAACAATTTATATTCCCCTCTTTTAACAAAAGAACAGGAGAAATTCTTAGAATTGAGAACTTAAAACTCAACTATGGGACACAACAACCAATTCATCTCGCCTTAAGAGCTTGTCAAAAGATTTCATTTGGTTGGCCGAAATGGTATTGGGAAATCAACTTTGCTGAAACAGATTGATCAATCAGCTGTAACTGCTACAGATGAAATTAAACTGTTTGCAAATTGCTTCTATCTCGATCAGAACTTTAGCTTTTTATTAGACCATCTCTCTGCTGTTGAAAACTTAAGAAATACTAACCCAAATATTACTGAGTTAGAGTGGAGAAATTTATTAGGTCAGCTTCGGATTCGTGGTGATAAAAGCACATATCCCTTAGCTCAACTCAGTGGTGGTGAGAAGTTAAAAGTTGCTTTACTAGGTTTGAGCCATGCTCAGCCTATGCCTGAACTTTTACTACTTGATGAACCAGAAAACCACTTAGATATCGAGTGCAAGAGAGTTATTTGCAAATGCTATTTCTAGTTATGAAGGTGCTGTGCTATTAGTTTCACATGATTTAAGTTTTGTCTGAAAAATGTGGGATTGTTGATTCAATTTATTTAAATTAACACTACGCTATTTTTATACCTATATAAAAGCTCTAACTATTAGAGCTTTTATATAAATCTTTTAATTATCATTTTATTTTTTATTATCTAATATTTGTAAGATCTCAGATTAAAAGAAACTGCTCTATTTCTTTGTGCGCTTTTTTTCATTTGATAAACTTGAACAATATAATCACCATCAACAGGTAGCGTTACTTCACCTGAAAAACCTACAGTCGAACCCACGAATAATGGCTTATCTTTACCAGGCTTTTGACCTGGAGCGAAAATATTAATATAAGCTAAATCCCCATAACTATTAATATTAAATTTTAAAATCTGTCCACTTTTTGCAAAAACTCGATATCTTACATCATCATAACCTTGAAACTTTCCGGTTAATGTAGTTTGAGAAGAACCTTTTAAAAAGCTTACTTTAGTCTCAACATTTTTAGCAACTACAGATAATGGTATAGATGAAATCAAACTAGATAATAATAAAATTTTAATGATTTTTTTCATTTTTAGCCCTCAAAATTATTTTTAAATTATTATAAGAAAGATAACTTTTATTAAATTTAACTTTATGTATAGATTTGATGAGTAGCGTTTGGATTTGTAAGTTATTTCATCGCTATTCAAAAGTGAGTATCATTAAAATTAACTTATCAGCCCTTTAAATTTTACAAACGAAATTTATGGTAATGGCCATAATGAGTCATTTTATAAAAGTGGCTTAAGTACATGCCATATAAAAACCGTATTTAATTCAATGCAAGTTATGGAAACCAACTGGCACATATCAAAAGAAGATTCATATTTTTTCTGTAGGGCTGTATTATTAACGCAAGATTAGTTTGATCCCTAACAATAGCTAGGAATAGCAAGACACGGCTTTGTTGCACAAAGATTTAAAAGTTAAGACTTCTCATATCTACTCAAATTTAAGTGACAACTCGGGTATGTGGTCTGCCTAAG
>NZ_JBBPCN010000002.1:0-5155 GCF_038069675.1 Rhodococcoides navarretei | reverse complement strand
TAAGGGGAGAGGAATGAAAGGAGAAGAGTCCCGTTCTTGCCTCTGCTTCTGATCTCCCTGCCGTTAACCTGTTCCTTTACCATCAAGTGGTTTCCATTCCCTCTCCTTTCGTCGTAGAACGTAAGCCATCCTTCCACTGTATAACCTACTCCCCTCGCAAACAAATGCATCGGCAAAGTGGGCTGAGAGCCTTGTTTTAAACGAGGAATTTGAAGAAGACATACGTTATCGCCACCAGATGAATACGTGCTTTAGCCCAGCTTCAATTCTTCCCTCTCCCATGATGCCTGCGGCGAGTCCTGAGAAAACGGAGACGAGTATCGATGTTTCCAGGAATACGCTTTCAAGCTCAGCCAAGTTGACGTTACCTGCAAATTGAGGAGCTTCGATTGAGGCAAAGACGGAAATCATGTTCTTTATCAGCACGTAGGTTGTGTACAGGAAGACACCAAAGGCCAAGTATATGATAATAACGTAGGAACTCATCATAGCCCTTAGCCTCTTTCTCATCTCTATTTCGAGCTCTGAGAAATTTGAGGCAACGATTAATGCTTCTCTTATGGTTGGTGAAGCCTCGATCGCTTTTACAAGCATCGAGATCGCCTTCTGGAAAACACTGCTCTTAATTCTGCGCTCGAGCTTTATAAAGGCAGAGGTCACGAGTTCTCCCCACTCAACTCTTCTCTTTATCGTCTTTATTTCCTTTCCCAAAATCCCTGCTTCGGTCTCACTCAAATTTTTCAAAGCTTCGACAACGTTTAATCCCGCCTCGTTAAGAGAAGCAAGCTGTTTCAGAAAATCAGGAAGTTCCCCTTCAGCCTTTCTGAGTAATCTTTCACGATACTCAACGAAAAATACAGTTGGCAACCCGAATGCGAGAAAAGTCGTAAAGAGGAGGTAGTCGAACTCCATTTTTCCGTAGAAGATCGTAAAGAAAACCAGTGGAGGCAGGAGGAGGTAAAATAGCAGGTATTTGAATTTCACGACATATGGCATCTCGATGATGGGATAGAGCAGAAAGCTCTTAGATCTTATTGAACCCTCTCCTCAACTTCCTGAACCTGAATGCTGGTGGCCTCTCTGAAGTCCTTGCCAGAATTTCTTCAGTTTCAGTTTCAAATTTGCCTATACTTCTGCTCTCATGGGCCGTTGAGGAGTAGGCTAACCAGAGGACGATTAAGGCTCCTACTTGGCAGAAGAGTGTAATGAAGATACGGTAGAGGGCAAGGGTCGAGCTACCAATCATTGAGAAAACGACGAGAACGATGAGGAAGAAGAGTGGTGCAACTATGAAGAGTGCGAGATATATCTCCGCGATTATCTGCATGGACTCGGAATAGAGTGTGTAAAGCCTTTCTTTCTCGGAAAAGAACTGATCGGACTTCGCCTTCAAGTAATCCAGGACGTTCCCACCGCCCTTGTAGATGTCTATGAAGTTCTCAAGAAAAATCCTCAGTCTCTCGGAAGGAGTTGTTTCCGCCACAAACTTCATGGCACTCTCCAATCCCTCCCATTTCAACGAGGACGACAATCTTTTCAAATTCCGTGCTCAGCTCGCTGAAAAGGTGCCTGTTCTCAGCGATGAATCTGAATGCGGAGACAATCGGCACGTTCCCCTTTGCCATTCCGAGAAGCATGTTGACGGCGTGCGGGAGAGCAGCGTCTATCTTTCCCCTTCTCGAACTCGCAACGTAATATGGATATGAGAGAACCAGATACCTCGTAATTCCGAAAAACAGGACTGCAAAGGCCAGAGAAATACCAATCTGGACTTTCCAGAATTCTACAACCGCACCAAGATAGACGTATTCAATTCCAAACGTTTTTCTAAGAAACAGAGAGATGAGAATTCCGAGTATAACTCCTGCAATCATTGCTATGAGAGAGTAAAAGAGTGAGGCGGCGAGCAATTCAGGAGTCGTGATTTTAAGCCTTGCCCCCTCTATGGCTTTGTCAAGCTCGGAATACCTGCTCGCATTGGCGTCCAGCTTATCTCTGAAGTATTTTTTCATGAAATTCGGTGCGATCGTACGACCTTAGAAAATGCCAGTTCAGGATTTCTGTAGTAACTGTGGATTAGCTTCGTAAATTCCGTGTAATCCCTGACTTCCTTTTTGATCATCCACTCCAGATACCTCTTTCTCCTCTCGAGCTCGAGGTAAACATCGTCGACTCTCGACATCGCAATTTTTTCGAGCTTCTTCGGAACGCTTACTTCAACATGCTCATCTCTTTTCGGGTCCCATCTTGCAAACTGATTTACGAGCAAGTGCTTGTCCGCTGGGTCAATACCGAGGATCTCGTTTATCTCTTTGTCCTCCTTATCCTCCTTCCACTCATTAAATACATGTTCTGCACGAGCACGATGTCCAAAAACTGAAGCATGCTTCTCGGAACGTTAAGCGGTTCGCTCTCAAATCTGTAAACCATTTGGTTTATATCCCCTGCATGGAATGTAGAGTAGCTGGCGTGGCCAGTCGACATCGCCTGGAACAGGGTCTGCGCTTCCCGCCCGCGGACCTCTCCAACGACTATGTAATCCGGTCTCTGCCTCAATGCTGCCCTCAGCAGGTCGTACATGTCAATCTCCTGCTCTCCAATGCCTGTTCTCGTAACCTGAGCGAGCCAGTTGTCGTGGTAAAGCTTTATCTCTCTCGTATCCTCAATGGAAACGACCTTCGCATCAGGGGGAACGAACATCAGTATCGCATTAAGCGTTGTCGTTTTTCCGCTTGCGGTCTCTCCGACGACAATTGCAGATAGCTTGTGCTCTATTGCGAGCCACAGGTAAGCCATGAATCCCCAAGGGAATTGTTCCAAATCTTATCAAGTCGAGAGGTGTGAGTGGCTGGGTCGCAAATTTTCTTATCGTGAAGCTTGAGCCTCTCGGCGTAATTCTCTGTCCCGAGGGTGGCCTGAAGCCTGCTCCCATCTGGGAGTGTGGAATCGACAATTGGGTTCGCCAAGGAAATGTGCTTACCGCTTTTCTGGGTCAGAAGCATCACGAGTCTGTCTAAAGCAATCCTGGGGGATCCTGATGTTTGTCTCGAGATACCCATAGCTCTTGTGGTAAACGAATATTGGAATATCGTAGCCGTCACAGGAAATGTCCTCCACGTTTGGATCAACCATAAGGGGCTCTATAACGCTGAACCCGAAAAATTCCCGGAAAAGATAGTATAGCATTCTTGCATAAAGGCCACTTTCAACCTCAATCCCATACTCCCTCGTGAGTCTCTCAAAATTTTTTACGAGGGCTTTTGCCCTCTCTTCAAGTTCCTGTGAAACGTCGAGAAGCGTGAGAATACGCCTTAAGTCAACTATGAGCGATGCAATAAGTTTGACTTCCTCAACGTTCAGAGAGGGCTCGATAGCGAAGTATCTGAGTTTGTGATACTCGAGATCCTCGAAGATCACGATCTTTATAAATGGCTCTGCGACCCAGTACTCGCTAACCACGTTCTCGAATTTCGGTATTTCGAGCACATCAGCTTTTACGAATCTCTTCAGGATTTCATATCTTTCAATCATTTCGTTATATTTTGCTTCAAAGATATATATTCTTTTCCTGCAAAATTGAAAGTTTATCAATCCACCCCCTCATTTTCTCTCACGAAGACCACGCAGACAATCGAGACTATTGATGCGAGGAGGCAAAATTCGAAGGAAAGCCTGTAGGCTTCCGCAGGATATACGGAATCAATCCTGCCAACCGAGTCCATCAGATAACCCATTATCGTCTGAAACAGTGCTGCGCCGAAGAACGGAAATACGTTAACGACGCTTGTCGAAAACCCTGTCATCCTGAGAGGAAACAGGTCCTTTACGATCGCGTAGGCAACCGGGCCTGTGCTTGAAAAGAATCCCATTAGGAAGGAGATGAGGCAGATTGAAGTGAAGTCGAGAGCAGATGTGGCTATCACGAGCGGAAGCCAGGAAATTGTGAAGCCAACACCGCCAAAGATTAGCACGATTTTCTTGAGCCTGATGAGGTCCGAAATCCTTCCGAAGATCAGCGCTCCAACAATCGTTCCCAGCTCCGATGAGCATCAGTATGCTCCCGGCTGTTGCCTTGGGCATTCCGTAAACATCCATTAGATATGGTCCACCCCAGAGCCCCTGAAATCCCATCACGACTCCATATCTGAGCATTGCAGAAATTGCGATTAGCCAGAGTGAGAAATTGCCCAGGACCAAAAAAAAGTCGTTCCTTTGCAGCTTCTCTTCCTTATAATCCTTAGGAGCATCTCTCACGATTTTCCAGCAGAGGAATATTAGAAGAGCAGTAATCGCGGCAACAAATGAAATTGAGAGTCTCCAGCCAATCAGCTCTATCGCAAGGGCCAGAGGATAGGCTGAGAGAATTGCCCCGAGATTTCCGATTGCAAAAAGAAGAACATGTTGCAGTTGCAAACTCATTCTGCTTGAACCAGACAGATATAATTTTTATTGTGGGAACATAAACACCCGCAACACCTATTCCAATTAGAAGTCTCGAAGCTACTGCCATCTCATAGCTGTTAGCCAAGGAAAGGGTGAGGACGCCGAAGAATGTCAGCAAGGTGAAAATCATTACGGTCCATCTTGGCCCCTTCGTGTCAGAAAGAACACCAACAGGAATTTGTAAAATAGCGTATGGATAAAAATATACCGGAGAAAGAAGTCCAACAGCAAGCGCCGAAACGGCGAATTCTCTCATGAACTCGTCTGCAATAACCGCTGGAGACGTTCTGTGGAAGTAAACGAAGAAATAGATGCTTGAAAGCACGGCGAAGATTGCCCACTTATTCGACCTTGAATCTGAGGATCGCACAGATACCACCGAGTTTCGAGACAATCTCTCCAGGTTCGAACTCCGAGCTGAGTATCAAAACTTTTCCACCCGTCCTCTCGACTTCTTCCATGAAGCCATCTATGTCCCATTTCTCCCTTTCTTCCAACAAGAAATCGTCCGAAATTAGCAGAATTTCGATCGCTCCATACTCCTTTGCCCTTTTAACATCTTCAAGACCATAAGATACCTTTTCATTCTTTGCAATGCCTTCGAGGAGCCTTTCAACAAGCTCGGCTTCTTCTGCAAGCCTTATTTCGCCAACAATCTTGTCTATTACCCTTCTTTTCAAAACCTCGATAAATCCCCTTCTGCCAATCGAAG